>NZ_NOVT01000028.1:0-528 GCF_008042455.1 Corynebacterium sp. LK10 | reverse complement strand
AGTCAGGCGGTGGGCGCGACAAGCCGGAATTGAGATCCAGCACCAATCGCACTACCCGAAGGTCTCGATGATGCATAAACATCGCGTGATCTACGAGATGCTTATGGCCGGCTCATATAGTGTTGCCCAGATTGCTGCACAGGCTGGGGTGTGCACAACCACGGTGTACAACCGGCGGGCTAGATTGACCACTATGAATACCCGCAGTCGGATAACACCTGGTGATGTATCTCGTGTTGGTACTGGTCGGCGGCTAGGGCTGGCGGAACGCTTACTTATTGCCGATTGCCTGCGGGCAGGTCATTCGCACCGGCGTATCGCCCAGATAGTCTGTCGTAGTCAATCCACCGTCAGCCGTGAAATCGCACGCAACAGCGTCGATGGTATCTACGATGCCTATCACGCTGACCAGGCCAGCCGCGGGCGTCTTGCTCGTCCAAAGCCGCGCAAACTCGATGACAATCGATTTTTGCGCGCCCAGGTTGTCAATCTGCTCAACCGTGGCGCCTCGCCGCGTCAGACCAGTGA
>NZ_NOVT01000027.1:0-560 GCF_008042455.1 Corynebacterium sp. LK10 | reverse complement strand
CGAGCACTACCCGCGGCCGGTTATTCAGCAATGCTTCCGCCTCGGCGACCTCTTGGTCGGTGACATCGGTAAAGTTGGTGCCTTTGGGGAAATAAAACCGGATATCCCGATTCATCCGCTCATTGCTACCTCGCTGCCACGGCGAATGCGGATCGGCGAAAAACACCTGGATATTCTCCGCGACAGAAAACTCCGTGTGTTTGGCAAACTCCACTCCCTGATCCCAGGTCAACGTCGAAATCGTGGTGTCCATCGACTCTTTGAGCCGACGAATCATCCGTACCATCACCTCATTGACACTGGCGGCAGTATGGTCAGTGCCGAGTCTGCCGAGCAGCACAAACCTGCTGCGGCGTTCCACCAACGTCGCTAAAGCACTGGTGCCATCTGCGCCAATAATCAAATCGCCTTCCCAATGACCAGGCACCGCACGATCATTGGCTTCGGCTGGGCGAAGTGAAATATTGGCATCATGAGTCCAGCGTTTTCCACGTGGCTTGGGCACCCCTGCGAGAAGCGAGCGGGGTTTACGCCCTGGCCGGGTAGTCCGGCAGGACTTT
>NZ_NOVT01000030.1:0-573 GCF_008042455.1 Corynebacterium sp. LK10 | reverse complement strand
GGAGTTAACCCGTCGAGCACTACTCGCGGCCGGTTATTCAGCAATGCTTCGGCCTGGGCGACCTCTTGGTCGGTGACATCGGTAAAGTTGGTGCCTTTGGGGAAATAAAACCGGATATCCCGGTTCATCCGCTCATTGCTGCCTCGCTGCCACGGTGAATGCGGATCGGCGAAAAACACCTGGATATTCTCCGCGACGGAAAACTCCGTGTGTTTGGCAAACTCCACCCCCTGATCCCAGGTCAACGTCGAAATCGTGGTGTCCATCGACTCTTTGAGCCGACGAATCATCCGCACCATGACCTCATTGACGCTGGTGGCGGTATGGTCAGTGCCGAGTCTGCCGAGGAGCACAAACCTGCTGCGGCGTTCCACCAATGTCGCTAAAGCACTGGTGCCATCTGCGCCAATAATCAAATCCCCTTCCCAATGACCGGGCACGGCACGATCATTGGCTTCCGCTGGGCGAAGTGAAATATTGGCATCATGGGTCCAGCGTTTTCCTCGTGGTTTGGGCACCCCTGCGAGAAGCGAGCGGGGTTTACGCCCTGGCCGGGTAGTCCGGCAGGACTTT
>NZ_NOVT01000024.1:0-581 GCF_008042455.1 Corynebacterium sp. LK10 | reverse complement strand
TGCATCCCCACAACCCCACGCACGCAAACCCTGCCAGGTATCACACGCACGCGGTTTAGCCTCATCCACGTTCGTTCGCCACTACTAACGGAATCACAATTGTTTTCTACTCCTACGGGTACTGAGATGTTTCACTTCCCCGCGTAACCACCAATTAGACTATGAATTCATCTAACGGCGACCGCCCACAACGACGGCCAGGTTTCCCCATTCGGACACCCTCGGATCAACGCTCAGTTGGCAGCTCCCCGAGGCCTATCGCAGCCTCTCACGTCCTTCATCGGCCTACTATGCCAAGGCATCCACCATGCGCCCTTACAACACAACACACAAACAAATAACTAAGAACAATCACAAACAGAAAAACTGCTTGACAAAATCGAACTTACAGAAAAACAAGATGCTCGCGTCCACTATCCAGTTCTCACACAACACCCACACACCACACACAAACCACCAAACAGCAGCCTGCCCGCAGCACGCAGCAACCTGTACAACAGGAACAACAACATGTGTCATCCCAGACACCCAACAGCGCACCAACAACCAACCAACACCAAAGGAAAGCACAAACGCTTAAA
>NZ_NOVT01000029.1:0-807 GCF_008042455.1 Corynebacterium sp. LK10 | reverse complement strand
TCAAACACAAGTTCTTTGCGCAAGCTACCTACCCCTTGCACGTAAAGGGCCTGGTAAATCGACTCGTGGCTAATAGTCATGGACGTATTATCACCCCACAGTGCAGCCAACCTGTCACTGGTCTGACGCGGTGAGGCACCACGGTTGAGCAGATCGACAACCTGGGCGCGTAAGAACCGATTGTCATCGAGTTTGCGCAGCTTAGGGCGAGCAAGACGCCCGCGGCTGGCCTGGTCAGCGTGATAGGCATCGTAGATACCATCGACGCTGTTGCGCGCGATTTCACGGCTGACGGTGGATTGACTACGACAGACTATCTGGGCGATACGCCGGTGCGAATGCCCTGCTCGCAGATGCTCGGCAATGACTAGCCGTTCCGCCAGCCCTAGCCGCCGACCAGTACCAACACGAGATACATCACCGGGTGTTATCCGGCTGTGGGTATTCATAGTGGTTAATCTAGCCCGCCGGTTATACACCGTGGATGTGCACACCCCGGCCTGTGCAGCAATCTGGGCAACACTATATGTGCCGGCCATAAGCATCTCGTAGATCACGCGATGCTTATGCTTCATCGAGACCTTCGGGCAGTGCGATTGGTGCTGGATTTTAATTCCGGCTTGTCGCGCCCACCGCCTGACAGTTGGTGCGGGGATCGCTAAATCGCGCCCTACCGCGCTTGCTGATGCCCCGTTGGCGATGTGTTGAAGCGCAATGGGTTTGATGGCACTGTATTTCGATTGGCGGGTTTGCTTCACTACTTCTCCTGGTCGAAAGTGGTGATGCATTCACCGCCTGAACCTACCG
>NZ_NOVT01000011.1:0-1166 GCF_008042455.1 Corynebacterium sp. LK10 | reverse complement strand
CCAGGGCAACCACCACGTGAGCAGCAGAAGAAGACTCTACCTTCACTGCAAACACAAGTCAAACCGACCGTGAATACAAAGTAAACTCTCCCCCACATCACCACAACAAGCAATCACATCGCCCTGTCGCGCTGACCCCGGATACATTACACACACTTCACACATAAAGCGAACCCCCAGGTCATCAGGGCTTTTTTAACGTGCATCAGCACATTAATAGCCATAAACCATCCAACTACAACATGCACGAGGCAGTAAGTGGAGCGCACTGGATCTAATTCCCACTACAGCCCTGGAACCCGACCGAGCGTAATCACATTCGACGATTCTAAAGACAACGCTCCAACTGAAGGAGTTGGCACTCTCTACAAGGCGAAATTGATTCATCCGCAAGTTCGAGGATAATCCCGATGATGGTTAGGCAATGATCATTGAGGAAATTGACCACACGTCCCGACAGATTATCGCGTAGCAGTTGGGCTGGATGGAATTACTGCTTAGCTGAGAGCGGGAAGAGCAAACGGACAAAGAGGTGGTGGCTCCAGCTCCTAGTTTCAAATGCAGTCACCTAGGTGGCCTGTACGAGCCTTTCTGCCAACACTGGGAACTGGCACCACCCCGAGACCTGGGTAATCAATTCGAGGTTCTACTCGCCGAGGTAATCCAACTGGTACCCTGACTGGCCGAAGCAGAGCTGTTTGAGTCTGAGCAGCGAGCGTGGGCGTCTTCCACTCCGTCAGTATGACCGGTGTGGAAGTGGGTACATATCAACACTGTTGCCACCTCACTACGTTTCGCACCAGGATAAAGACATGGAAGCAACTCGCTGCTTGCTGGTTGATCGGCTCGAGCACGTCGGCCCCTGTCTTGAGCACTAAGTAATATTGGCCGACTCGAACAACAGCGTGGATGATCGGAGCCGTTCATTGGAATGGCTAGAGGTGTTGCATCGGTTCTTTGGCTAGCTGCCGGTATGTGTCAGTGATCGTTGCACGACGGAAGTATTCGATTCTGACATGCTCGCGGGTTTGCTGCCGGTCGACTAAAGGTTTGCATATCCGCCGCGATCAAACCGACCTAATGGCAAACCGTCCTAAGCCGGAAGAGACCATCAGCACTAAAACGCGAGTTAATTCCGTTTACTCGTGGGTAAAACAAAAGTGGGT
>NZ_NOVT01000031.1:0-1380 GCF_008042455.1 Corynebacterium sp. LK10 | reverse complement strand
GGGTTAAGTAAAGAAAAGTGTGTCCGCATGCCACCATAACCCCAGACCACACACCACAAATCACCAAAGAATAGCTCCCCGAAAGCTATTACCCACACCATCCCGCACCTCCGGCCACATTTGTGCTAACCGCACACCGGTTGGATTAAAGGATGACCACCAACCGCCCCAGCTGCCCACTATGCGGCAACAACACAAAGAAAAACGGCACCACCAGCAAATCAACCACCCGTTGGCGCTGCACCCACTGCGGACACTCCTTTACCCGCAACACCCAAACCCACAACAAAAACACCGCCACCATGGCTTTGTTCATCCAATGGGCCACCGGCACCCAATCTCTAACCACCTTCGCCGCACACCATGGCGTAACCAGGCAAACCATGCACCACCGATTCCGATGGTGCTGGTGGATCATCCCCACACCCACCATCGACTCATTCCGCATCCATGACCAAATCTTCCTCGACGCGACCTATCTAAAGTCCGGATGCCTCCTGATCGCAGCCAGTAAAACCCACGTCATCAACTGGACCTGGGCCAGACACGAAACCACCGCCGCCTACACCGAACTCCTACGCCCCATTGCCGCACCACTAATCGCAGTCACAGACGGCGGACAAGGTGCCCAATCAGCCATCCACCACTGCTGGCCAACAACACGCATCCAACGCTGCCTCGTCCACGCCCAACGAACAGTCTGCCGCCACACCACCAGCAACCCCCGCACCGATGCCGGCAAAACCCTCTACCGCCTAGCCCTGAAACTCACTCGCATCACCGACCTTGACCAAGCATCCACATGGGTCGCCCACCTGCACGAATTCGACCACACCTACCGGGAATGGATGAACGAGAAAACCACCATCAAAGACCCTGCTACCGGCGCCTACACCAAGGTCTACACCCACCAACGCGTCCGAGCGGCCTATCAATCATTGCTATCTCTGCACCGCAGAGACCTGCTGTTTACCTACCTGCAACCCCCACCAACAACCATCGACCCCGACAACCTTGCAGCAACAACAAACAGCCTCGAAGGTGGCATCAACGCCCCCATAAAAGAACTAGCCCGCAGACACCGCGGACTATCACTACCGCATCAACGCACAGTGATGGATTGGTGGCTGTATCTACATACAGAAGTCCCTGACGATCCGGTCAAGATCGCCAGGGACCAACGATGGGGTCAAGACGCACTTTCCACAGCAACAGACCTGATCACCCACAACACCACAGCCACTACCAATGACATCGGTGCACCAGCAGAATACGACACCGCCATCGACACCAGCTACCAACACAACCTCGGCATCCAAAAAGGCTGGATCAAATAACCGCAACACGCCCGGAAAAGACACACTTTTCTTTACTTAACCC
>NZ_NOVT01000001.1:0-1654 GCF_008042455.1 Corynebacterium sp. LK10 | reverse complement strand
AAAAACAAAAAATAGCCACACGCCACCAACACGATGACACATGACACAAAGAAAAAATAATCTCCTTAGAAAGGAGGTGATCCAGCCGCACCTTCCGGTACGGCTACCTTGTTACGACTTCGTCCCAATCGCCAATCCCACCTTCGACAGCTCCCCCACAAAAATGTGTTAGGCCACTGGCTTCGGGTGTTACCGACTTTCATGACGTGACGGGCGGTGTGTACAAGGCCCGGGAACGTATTCACCGCAGCGTTGCTGATCTGCGATTACTAGCGACTCCGACTTCACGGGGTCGAGTTGCAGACCCCGATCCGAACTGAGACCGGCTTTGCGGGATTAGCTCGCCCTCACGGACTGGCAACCCACTGTACCGACCATTGTAGCATGTGTGAAGCCCTGGACATAAGGGGCATGATGATTTGACGTCATCCCCACCTTCCTCCGAGTTAACCCCGGCAGTTTCTTACGAGTCCCCACCACAACGTGCTGGCAACATAAGACAAGGGTTGCGCTCGTTGCGGGACTTAACCCAACATCTCACGACACGAGCTGACGACAACCATGCACCACCTGTATACAAGCCACAAGGGAAACACCATCTCTGGCGCGATCCTGTATATGTCAAGCCCAGGTAAGGTTCTTCGCGTTGCATCGAATTAATCCACATGCTCCGCCGCTTGTGCGGGCCCCCGTCAATTCCTTTGAGTTTTAGCCTTGCGGCCGTACTCCCCAGGCGGGGCGCTTAATGCGTTAGCTACGGCACGGATCCCGTGGAAGGAAACCCACACCTAGCGCCCACCGTTTACGGCATGGACTACCAGGGTATCTAATCCTGTTCGCTCCCCATGCTTTCGCTCCTCAGCGTCAGTTACTGCCCAGAGACCCGCCTTCGCCACCGGTGTTCCTCCTGATATCTGCGCATTTCACCGCTACACCAGGAATTCCAGTCTCCCCTACAGTACTCAAGTTATGCCCGTATCGCCTGCACGCCCGGAGTTAAGCCCCGGAATTTCACAGACGACGCGACAAACCACCTACGAGCTCTTTACGCCCAGTAATTCCGGACAACGCTCGCACCCTACGTATTACCGCGGCTGCTGGCACGTAGTTAGCCGGTGCTTCTTCTCCATCTACCGTCAGAAACCCTTCGTCGATGGTGAAAGGAGTTTACAACCCGAAGGCCGTCATCCCCCACGCGGCGTCGCTGCATCAGGCTTCCGCCCATTGTGCAATATTCCCCACTGCTGCCTCCCGTAGGAGTCTGGGCCGTGTCTCAGTCCCAATGTGGCCGTCCACCCTCTCAGGCCGGCTACCCGTCGCCGCCTTGGTAGGCCATTACCCCACCAACAAGCTGATAGGCCGCGGGCCCATCCCACACCGAAAAAACTTTCCACCACACCCTCACGGTGCGGTCCTATCCGGTATTAGACCCAGTTTCCCAGGCTTATCCCGAAGTGCAGGGCAGGTCACCCACGTGTTACTCACCCGTTCGCCACTCGTGTACCCCAGCAAGCTGGAGCCTTACCGTTCGACTTGCATGTGTTAAGCACGCCGCCAGCGTTCGTCCTGAGCCAGGATCAAACCCTCCATCAAAAACCCTTCAAATCAGAAGAATCAAAAAAACAATGAAAGGCCCAAAAACCTGACAAAAACA
>NZ_NOVT01000004.1:0-2219 GCF_008042455.1 Corynebacterium sp. LK10 | reverse complement strand
CCGGATACATTACACACACTTCACACATAAAGCGAACCAGCAGGTCACAATGCCTTTCTTGAGCACTTTCGAGCTAATAGAAGACCATAACCCTCGAGTTTCACTTAAAGCTGTTCGGCAATGCGTTCGTTCACCGGCTTCTTACGCACACTCACGATTTATCTCAGCAAAGTGACAAGTCTCGAGGCCTTCGTCGTAAAGCGAGATGGAGCGAAACCACCCCAATAGAAAGCTCCAGTGAGGAAAAGCTGGACTAGGGAACTAAAGTCGAACTGTGACTACATCAACGAAGACCGATGCCCGGCCGGTCCATCCGGTCGATGAGTATCCGGGCCATGTGAAATTGCTTGTACTCGGCTTTCAACATGTGCTCGCCGCGTATGCAGGCGCGGTGGCAGTCCCGCTTTTCGTGGGCTGGGCACTTGTGGATGCCGGGCGTATGTCCCCATCCGATATTCCGCACCTAATTGCCGCGGACCTGTTTGTTGCCGGCATCGCCACCATCGTGCAGTCGGTGGGTATTTGGCGATTTGGTGTGCGGTTACCACTGATTCAGGGCTGTACCTTCTCTGCCGCCATTCCGATGGTCACTATCGGATCGCAATACGGCGTGCCCGCAATCTACGGTTCGGTGATTGCATCGGGCATTTTCATGATGCTCTTTGCACCGCTTTTTGCGTCGCTTCTACGTCTATTTCCGCCGTTGGTCACTGGCACGGTGCTATTGATTATCGGTACGACGCTTATGCCAGTCGCAGCTGACTGGGTTGGTGGCGGTGCTGAAGTCAAGGACACTCCTGATTTCGGCACGCCCCAAAACTTGGCAGTAGCTGTGTTTGTGTTGGTCTTGATTCTCAGTATTGAGCGTTGGGCACCGGAATGGCTCGCCCGAATCGCCGTTCTAGTGGGCATGATTTCTGGGTTGCTGCTATGCATTCCATTGGGAATGGTGGATTGGTCTGGGACCAAGGACTCACCAATCTTTGGGCTGACACATCCGTTCTACTTCGGCATGCCTGAGTTTGTCTTCTCGGCTGTATTTGCCATGTGCATTGTCTCGCTTGTGACTATGGTCGAGGCGACTGGAGATGTGCTTGCAATCGGTGAGATTACCGAGACCGAGATTGATAATCGCCGTATTGCCGACACACTGCGTGCCGACGGTGCTGCGACCATGATCGGCGGTATTTTCAATACCTTCCAATACACGGCGTTTGCCCAGAACATCGGCGTCCTGTCCATCACGGGCGTGCGATCCCGATGGGTTACCGCAGCTGCAGGCGGAATGCTGCTGATTCTGGGACTGATTCCAAAGACGGCCGCTCTCGTTGCTGCTATCCCGGCTCCAGTTTTGGGAGGTGCCGGTATCGCCTTGTTCGGCATGGTCGCAGCATCCGGCGTCCGCACCCTATCCAAGGTTAAGTTCACTGAATCCAACGTGATCGTGGTTGGTATTCCGTTGGCACTGGCATTGCTTCCGGCTGTATCGCCCGAACTATTCTCCGGACTGCCGGCATGGGCACAAACGTTTATGGCCTCAGGAATCTGCGTAGGTTCCGTCGCAGCTATTATCTTGAACCTTTTGTTCAACACCGCCGACCGTGCACCGCACGCAGTTACTCCGAGCGCTCACGACACCTTCCGCGGAGGTATCAACTCTGAAGATAAGGACCACGACGGCTACGGCGACGTCCCGCCCGCTAAGCCAAGCAGTAATAACTAACTTCGGTACTTTGATTAGCGTGGCTGGATAGCTCAATCCCAGACCGCGCTGGCGTAATTAAATACAACACATTCCCGTATGGGCGCAGGCAATACCTCGCCCATACGGGATTTCCTTTTGGCGCGACCTTGGATGGCGCCGCGTTGTCTCGTAGGTAGGGCTTAAGAATCAGGACGAATTCCAAATAAGCGTATGGATCCCTATTTGGACAGCTTGGCAGTAAAGCCCCATTGAAGCGCGGTATCTGCATGTCGGGATGAGTGGCTGTGGTAAACACAGAAGTGCAATAACTGAATCGGACATGCCAACAAGCTCAGTGCCAGAATTCGAGGAGCCTCCGACCGGTGTACTGCGCATCGGACCCTTCTAAGTACCCGCAATTAAGCCAAATCGGTAGCTACCCCGAGATATAAGCCACGACATTTGTCGATTAAATGTTGTTTACTCGTGGGCACAAAAGTGGGCCGCAGCAGCCCACCCCACACGGGAACTGGCT
>NZ_NOVT01000025.1:0-2981 GCF_008042455.1 Corynebacterium sp. LK10 | reverse complement strand
TTATGCCGGCGGCGACCTACTCTCCCACACCCTCCCGAGTGCAGTACCATCGGCGCTGGTGGACTTAGCTTCCGGGTTCGGAATGGGACCGGGCGTGACCCCACCGCTAACACCACCGACAAAAACCAGGCAACAACCCATCCCCACCACAACTTTGGGTGGGTGGTGTCATGCCAGACACTGAATAACGGACGCGAGCAAAAACCCTGTAATTCACACTTTGTGTGTTGAATGTTTGGTCTATTAGTACCGGTCACCTCCACACCTTACGATGCTTCCAGATCCGGCCTATCAACCCCATCATCTATAGGGGACCTCAAAAGAAACCTAATCTTGGAACAGGCTTCCCGCTTAGATGCTTTCAGCGGTTATCCCTTCCGTACGTAGCCAACCAGCCATGCCCCAGGCGGGACAACTGGCACACCAGAGGTACGTCCATCCCGGTCCTCTCGTACTAGGGACAGCCTTCCTCAAGTTTCTACGCGCGCGGCGGATAGAGACCGAACTGTCTCACGACGTTCTAAACCCAGCTCGCGTGCCGCTTTAATGGGCGAACAGCCCAACCCTTGGGACCTACTCCAGCCCCAGGATGCGACGAGCCGACATCGAGGTGCCAAACCATCCCGTCGATATGGACTCTTGGGGAAGATCAGCCTGTTATCCCCGGGGTACCTTTTATCCGTTGAGCGACACCGCTTCCACAAGCCGGTGCCGGATCACTAGTCCCTAGTTTCCTACCTGCTCGACCTGTCAGTCTCACAGTCAAGCTCCCTTGTGCACTTACACTCAACACCTGATTGCCAACCAGGCTGAGGGAACCTTTGGGCGCCTCCGTTACTCTTTGGGAGGCAACCGCCCCAGTTAAACTACCCACCAGGCACTGTCCCTAACCCGGATCACGGGCCGAGGTTGAGATGTCCAATACGATCAGAGTGGTATTTCAACAACGACTCCACCCCAACTGGCGTTGAGGCATCACAGTCTCCCACCTATCCTACACAAACCGAACCGAACACCAATACCAAGCTATAGTGAAGGTCCCGGGGTCTTTTCGTCCTGCCGCGCGTAACGAGCATCTTTACTCGTACTGCAATTTCGCCGGGTCTGTGGTTGAGACAGCAGGGAAGTCGTTACGCCATTCGTGCAGGTCGGAACTTACCCGACAAGGAATTTCGCTACCTTAGGATGGTTATAGTTACCACCGCCGTTTACTGGGGCTTAAATTCTCCGCTTCGACCCGCAAAAGGGGTCTAACAGGTCCTCTTAACCTTCCAGCACCGGGCAGGCGTCAGTCCGTATACATCGACTTACCCGTCTTCGCACGGACCTGTGTTTTTAGTAAACAGTCGCTTCCCTCTATTCTCTGCGGCCACAACCAGCTCAACCACGTCGGTCACCAGTCATGGCCCCCCTTCTCCCGAAGTTACGGGGGCATTTTGCCGAGTTCCTTAACCACAGTTCTCCCGATCGCCTTAGTATTCTCTACCTGACTACCTGTGTCGGTTTCGGGTACGGGCCGTATATCCACATCGCTAGAGGCTTTTCTCGGCAGCATAGGATCACCAACTTCCCCAAAACGGGTACGCATCACGCCTCACCCTATATGTGCTCCGGATTTACCTAGAACACGGGCCACACGCTTACACCACGATATCCATCACGTGGCACGGCTACCTTCCTGCGTCACCCCATCACTTGGCTACTACCAGTTCAGGTCCCCAGCATCACACACACCAACCAACCTAAAAGGCCGGCACAAGGCGCGTGTTCAGGTGGGTTAGTATCCCTGATTCACCATGGGCGCGGACACACGGGTACGGGAATATCAACCCGTTATCCATCGACTACGCCTGTCGGCCTCGCCTTAGGTCCCGACTCACCCTGGGAGGATTAACCTGGCCCAGGAACCCTTAGTCATTCGGCGGAGGAGTTTTCCACTCCTCATTCGCTACTCATGCCTGCATTCTCACTCGCGCACACTCCACACTAGGGTTACCCCAGCGCTTCACAGCAGTCACGCGACGCTCCCCTACCCAACCACCAAAAGGTGATTGCCGCGGCTTCGGCGGTGTACTTGAGCCCCACTACATTGTCGGCGCAGAACCACTCGACCAGTGAGCTATTACGCACTCTTTCAAGGATGGCTGCTTCTAAGCCAACCTCCTGGTTGTCTTCGCGATCCCACATCCTTTTCCACTTAGCACACCCTTAGGGGCCTTAGCCGGCGATCTGGGCTGTTTCCCTCTCGACTACGAAGCTTATCCCCCGCAGTCTCACTGCCGTGCTCTGACCTCACCGGCATTCGGAGTTTGGCTGATGTCGCTAAGATGATAGTCCCGCTAAACCAACCAGTAGCTCTACCTCCAGGAGGAAACACACGACGCTGCACCTAAATGCATTTCGGGGAGAACCAGCTATCACGGAGTTTGATTGGCCTTTCACCCCTACCCACAACTCATCCCCTCAGTTTTCAACCTAAGTGGGTTCGCGCCTCCACAGAGTCTTACCTCTGCTTCACACTGGCCATGGGTAGATCACCCCGCTTCGGGTCCAGGACATGCCACTGACAACACACTAGTTAGTATTCGCTTTCGCTACGACTACCCCACCAAACGGGTTAACCTCGCGACATGCCGCTGACTCGCAGGCTCATTCTTCAAAAGGCACGCCATCACCCCACAAAAAAGGGCTCTGACGGATTGTAAGCACATGGTTTCAGGTACTATTTCACTCCCCTCCCGGGGTACTTTTCACCATTCCCTCACGGTACTAATCCGCTATCGGTCATAAGCAGGTATTTAGGCTTACCGGGTGGTCCCGGCAGATTCACAGCAGATTCCACGAGCCCGCTGCTACTCGGGCAACACACCAATTGCACGCACGGGTGTTTCACGTACCGGACTCTCACCGTCTACGGCAGGACATTCCAATCCACTTCCGCTACACCCACACAACACAACGCAGGACTAGCAGACCCTGCA